>NZ_JAHAWO010000024.1:0-217 GCF_020223595.1 Bacillus sp. TSO22 | reverse complement strand
CGACTACCATCGGCGCTGAAGAGCTTAACTTCCGTGTTCGGTATGGGAACGGGTGTGACCTCTTCGCTATCGCCACCAAACAAATTGAGAGTGTTCTCTCAAAACTAGATAACAGGTGTGACATCATGATTAGAAATTTGGTTAAGTCCTCGATCGATTAGTATCTGTCAGCTCCATGTGTCGCCACACTTCCACCTCAGACCTATCAACCTGATCA
>NZ_JAHAWO010000023.1:0-266 GCF_020223595.1 Bacillus sp. TSO22 | reverse complement strand
CTCCTAGTGCCAAGGCATCCACCGTGCGCCCTTTCTAACTTAACCGTTAAAAAGAATCACTATGTGATATCTTGTCTTACTAATTGAATGTGATGTCTACTGTTATCTAGTTTTCAAAGAACACGTTTCGAAGGAATGATCCTTCAAAACTAAACAAGACAGGGAACGTTCTGTTTATAAGACCCAAGGTCTTATATTCCGTAAATATCCTTAGAAAGGAGGTGATCCAGCCGCACCTTCCGATACGGCTACCTTGTTACGACTTC
>NZ_JAHAWO010000022.1:0-346 GCF_020223595.1 Bacillus sp. TSO22 | reverse complement strand
GCCAGCGTTCGTCCTGAGCCAGGATCAAACTCTCCGATAAAGTAGTTTGACTGACTACGCACATCGCTGTGCGATTTATTTAAAAATGAATTAACAGGTACGTTTTGTCTTGTTTAGTTTTCAAAGATCATTTCATTTGTTCGCTTTGTTAAAGCAACTTTATTAGTATACAACGTTGCTTCTTCAAAGTCAACAACTTTTTTCTTTTTTAATTACACAAGCGTGCAATTGCTTGGCGGCGTCCTACTCTCACAGGGGGAAACCCCCGACTACCATCGGCGCTGAAGAGCTTAACTTCCGTGTTCGGTATGGGAACGGGTGTGACCTCTTCGCTATCGCCACCAAA
>NZ_JAHAWO010000021.1:0-443 GCF_020223595.1 Bacillus sp. TSO22 | reverse complement strand
CTCCTAGTGCCAAGGCATCCACCGTGCGCCCTTTCTAACTTAACCGTTAAAAAGAATCACTATGTGATATCTTGTCTTACTAATTGAATGTGATGTCTACTGTTATCTAGTTTTCAAAGAACACGTTGGTGGAGCCTAGCGGGATCGAACCGCTGACCTCCTGCGTGCAAAGCAGGCGCTCTCCCAGCTGAGCTAAGGCCCCGTTATTTAAGATGGTGGGCCTGAGTGGACTCGAACCACCGACCTCACGCTTATCAGGCGTGCGCTCTAACCAGCTGAGCTACAGGCCCATCTTAACTTATTCAAGGAACAAAGTTCCTTCAAAACTAAACAAGACAGGGAACGTTCTGTTTATAAGACCCAAGGTCTTATATTCCGTAAATATCCTTAGAAAGGAGGTGATCCAGCCGCACCTTCCGATACGGCTACCTTGTTACGACTTC
>NZ_JAHAWO010000020.1:0-460 GCF_020223595.1 Bacillus sp. TSO22 | reverse complement strand
CGCTAACATCAGGGAGCAAGCTCCCATCTGTCCGCTCGACTTGCATGTATTAGGCACGCCGCCAGCGTTCGTCCTGAGCCAGGATCAAACTCTCCGATAAATGGATCACAGGTTAAGTTCACCGCATTCTGCGGCGACACCTGTGTGACCTGCATCGTGCAGGCCCTAGTTTGACTGACTACGCACATCGCTGTGCGATTTATTTAAAAATGAATTAACAGGTACGTTCTGTCTTGTTTAGTTTTCAAAGATCATTTCGTTTGTTCGCTTTGTTAAAGCAACTTTATTAGTATACAATGCTACTTCTTCAAAGTCAACAACTTTTTTAAAAATTTTGGTGGAGCCTAGCGGGATCGAACCGCTGACCTCCTGCGTGCAAAGCAGGCGCTCTCCCAGCTGAGCTAAGGCCCCATTAAAATGGTCGGGAAGACAGGATTCGAACCTGCGACCCCATGGTCCC